>OZ241874.1:3825000-3828353 GCA_965203305.1 Rhodothermales bacterium
GCAGGGTTCCATACAGGACATTCAGGTCCAGCGCGGAGCAGGTGCAGCTGCGTACGGCTCTACTGGGATTGGAGGGGCAATCAACATTATTGCCGATCCGTACCGGCCTGTGGCAGAGGTCCGGCTCGAAACAGGGTACGGAAGCTATAATACCCAACGCTATACAGTTCAGGCGAATACGGGTCTTCTGGGGGGACGCTATGCCGTATATGCCAGAGTCAGCAGACTGAGTTCGGATGGATACCGCGACTGGTCATGGTCCGAGTTCTGGCGATATTTCATCGGGGTTCGCCGGTATGGCGATCATCACACATTCACATTGCAGTCCTTTGGTGGTCCGCAAAAGGATGGCTTGGCCTATGTTGGAATTCCCAAGGAAGCGAACACGAAAACGGTTGATGACGGATTCGGGGGGACGATAGACCGGAGATACAATTTCAGCCAGTTGACCGAGGATGTGGAGCGTTTTCATCAGCCGCATGTTCAGCTTTTGCACAGTTTTACGCCGACCCCGAACCGGACTTTTGAACAGGCCCTCTTCTGGATCAGGGGAGTCGGGGAGTTTGATTTTGACGGGATCTTTCGGAGTGCCGACTTTCTGCGCCTTCCCGCAGACTGGAGAGGGCTGACTGTGGCAGAGCGGCAAGCCCCGATGTACGAAATTTTACCGGGTGCGCCGGTGTTGTTTCGGGCGGCGCTGGATCAGTGGCAGGCAGGCTGGCTTCCCCGCTATCAGGTTGTCCGTCCCCAATCAGAGACGACGCTCGGAGGAGAGTTGCGACTCCATCGTTCTTTGCGCTGGGGACGGGTGGAAGAGGCCACGGGACTTCCTGCCGAAGTGATCGGGCCAGAAAACGATTACCGGGTGTACAGTGTCCGCGGAGAAAAAACAGTGGGATCGCTCTACGCAAGTCATCTGATGCGCCCAGGCAAACTGCTGGCAATCCAGGCAGACATGCAGCTTACCTGGAGGCAATACCGGATTGTGGAAGAACGATTTTTCGGGAATGCTTTTCGTGTGCCCTATCTGTTTGTAAATCCCCGCCTGGGGGTGACCCTGAACCCGGAACAGCCTCTCAGTGCTTATTTCAGCATTTCTCTTGCGAACCGGGAGCCGAGAATGAAATCTCTTTACGACGGCGAGGAGGCGGGTGCAGGGTTTACGCCGCAGTTTTCGAAGCGCTCGGACGGGAGCCTGGATTACGACAGACCTATCGTGAAGCCGGAACGTCTGATGGATATTGAACTGGGCGGCCAGCTTGAGTCTCAGGATTTTCGGCTTCGCACGACTGCTTACTGGATGGAATTTCGGGATGAAATCGTTCCCAGTGGAGGGCTGGATCAGTTCGGAGTACCTCGCACGGGGAATGCTGATCGTACGCGGCATCTCGGAGTTGAGCTGGAAATTTCTGCGCGTGTTTTGCCGGGGCTGAATGCATTTGCGAATGCGACATTCAGCCGCAACCGCATCATTAAATTTGTCGAGTATGTAACTCTTCCCAGTTCTACCGCTGCTCCAGTTAATCGGGCGGGCAACCCGATTGCGGGATTTCCTGCTCGCAGCGGGAATGTGGGAATAACTTATGAATACTCGGGGCTGAAGCTTCGGGCAGATGCCCGTCTGGCGGGAGTACAGTATGTGGATAATGGAGGCGGGCGCACCGCGGATGATGTGGCAGAGGATAACTTGGAGGTAGACCCTTATGCACTGGTGTCCACTACGGTGCAGTGGGCATTCAGCGAGCGGTCGGTGCTTCGTGGCTTAATGCTCTCGCTTGACATCAACAATGTCCTGGATTCAAAGGTGCTGCTGTATGGAAATCCCGGATTTGGGAACCCACAGTTCTTTCCAGCAGCCACTCGCCATGTCTTTCTGCGGGCCCAGCTCCAGATTCCATAGTTCGCGAAGAAAGCCGTGTTCTGTCCAGAATTGATAGTTAGTGTCTGTTCGAAAATTCACAGCAACTCCCAATACGGGGGATTTCAGAGGCATTTTGCCCCACAGCGTTATGTATGGCACGATTCAGATGCTCGTTCGCTATGAGAGATTCGGAGAAATCTTGCACGAAGATTGCGTGTTTATGGACGCTGTTCGGAGATTTCATGCTCCAATCCGCCAAGGGGCTTCCATCTTCGTCAGGAAAAATAACAAAAAATATCTCCCAAAACTCCTCATACGCTCTCTAAACGGCATATATCGGCGATATTCTGAATTTTCGGACAGAAGTTATTGGAGGGGCACTGCTGAGTTGTGCAACTATGTGTTGCAGGTCGAGTTCAAATCATGCCCGGGACTGGATGAATAGCGTACACCAGATAAAGAAGAAATATAAAGATGGCCAGAGTGAGTGTCTTTATTGAAAAGATGCTTGACTTGCACCTCAATCAATTGGCATCAACCAGAAAAACAGATGTCATGGCGATCTATGGAGAAATTGACGAACTTCTCCCAGAACAGGTTAGAGATGAGTTAGAGAGAATGAATGAGAGTAACTCGAGCCACCGCACACTCACAATTCTGTTGGATACTTGGGGAGGCGTAGTTGATTCGGTTGAGAAGATGGTGGATGTCATACGCTACCACTATGAGCGAGTTGACTTTATAATTCCTCGTAGAGCGATGTCTGCCGGAACGATATTTGCGCTGTCTGCCAACAATATTTATATGGATTATTATTCCCAAATGGGCCCCATTGATCCGCAGTTTTACATCGGAGGCAGGCTGATGCCGGGTTTGGGTTACCTGGAGAAATTTGAGGAACTGAACAAAAAGTCCGAACGGGGTGAGATAACCCCACTTGAATATCTTCTGGTTAGTAAACTGGATTTAGCAGATATTCATCAATATGAGCAAGCCAGAGAGCTTTCAATAGAACTGCTAGAAAAATGGTTGCCCGCATTTAAGTTCGAAGATTGGGTGAAAACGGAGTCGAAAGGACACGAAGTCACCTCAGAAATGAAGCAAGAGAGGGCAAAAGAGATTGCACAGAAGCTGAACGATACGAAAAGATGGCATACCCATTCTCGTGGAATTTCAATGGAGGTGTTGCAAGAGGAACTTGGCTTAAGGATTGAAGATATAAGAGCCAGCAAGTGTGGGAGATTTCAGGAAGATGTTAGGGAAGCCCATTCCTTCATCGTTGATTTTATGGAATTTTCGGATACAGAATTCTTCTTTAGAGCCATTCGCTATGAAAGACTGGAGGATAATCATGAATAAATTTGAGTTACATTACAAAGACATCAAGAAAAAGTGCGAGGGTGATCCCCGAATGGAATTCAAGAAAATTGCTGACGAGTTGGAGAACAAGCTAAGAGATATGGGACTTGATCTCCCCCGTCACGAGGGGCCT